>NZ_CP159834.1:1670000-1675000 GCF_047730165.1 Patiriisocius sp. Uisw_047 | reverse complement strand
CGCCCCTAGGGCGGAGTCCATAGCTTCGGTAGTATGTTTATGCCCGATTATTATCCATGCCGGATCGCTCGACTAGTGAGCTGTTACGCACTCTTTAAATGAATGGCTGCTTCCAAGCCAACATCCTAGCTGTCTGTGCAATCCAACCTCGTTTATTCAACTTAACATACATTTTGGGACCTTAGCTGATGGTCTGGGTTCTTTCCCTCTCGGACATGGACCTTAGCACCCATGCCCTCACTGCTGATCATATTTTATAGCATTCGGAGTTTGTCAGGAATTGGTAGGCGGTGAAGCCCCCGCATCCAATCAGTAGCTCTACCTCTATAAAACTAATATCAACGCTGCACCTAAATGCATTTCGGGGAGTACGAGCTATTTCCGAGTTTGATTGGCCTTTCACCCCTACCCTCAGGTCATCCCAAGACTTTTCAACGTCAACGGGTTCGGTCCTCCACTGTATGTTACTACAGCTTCAACCTGCCCAAGGGTAGATCACACGGTTTCGCGTCTACTACTGCTAACTATGGCGCCCTATTCAGACTCGCTTTCGCTACGGCTCCGAACCTTAAGTTCTTAACCTTGCTAACAACAGTAACTCGTAGGCTCATTATGCAAAAGGCACGCCGTCACAGCGTAAAGCCGCTCCGACCGCTTGTAAGCGTATGGTTTCAGGATCTATTTCACTCCCTTATTCAGGGTTCTTTTCACCTTTCCCTCACGGTACTAGTTCACTATCGGTCTCTCAGGAGTATTTAGCCTTGGCGGATGGTCCCGCCGGATTCATACAGGGTTTCACGTGCCCCGCACTACTCAGGATACCACTATCTTAACTTCCTTTACTTATACCGGGCTATCACCGTCTATGGCCACTCTTTCCAAAGTGTTCTAATTCATCGAGTCTCAAATGTCGTGGTCCTACAACCCCGATATTGCCGTAACAATATCGGTTTGGGCTATTGCGCGTTCGCTCGCCGCTACTAGCGCAATCACTTTTGTTTTCTCTTCCTCCGGGTACTTAGATGTTTCAGTTCTCCGGGTTTGCCTCCTTGCGGATACTATATCTTCAATATAGTGGGTTGCCCCATTCGGAAATCTTCGGATCAAAGGGTATGTGCCCCTCCCCAAAGCTTATCGCAGCTTATCGCGTCCTTCTTCGCCTCTGAGAGCCTAGGCATTCCCCATACGCTCTTATTTTGCTTATTGTACTTTTTTGCTCTTAATGAGTATTTATGCTTGATAAATAATACTTCCTTAATAGTAATGAGTAAACTCAATACTACATCAAAAGCACTAATTAAAAAGACTTTTAATTTATTACTTTTCTCGTATTCTTATTTCAATATGTCAATGAACGTTTTTCTTGTAAACAACCCAATCTCGATGGTAAAAGAAACTATTTTACTTCTTACAGTATCCTTGGTTGTTCTTATACCTATCTTCTTTGCGTCTGAAGAATTGTGGAGAATATCGGAGTCGAACCGATGACCTCCTGCGTGCAAGGCAGGCGCTCTAGCCAGCTGAGCTAATCCCCCATTTTAAAGCATTTAGTAGTTAGTAGTCAGTAGTCAGTCCTCTCGGATGTGTACTTAGTACCGCATACGGCGTACTGTAAAACTGGTATTAACCAACTTCTAAAATTTCCTTCAATATGTTTTAATGAACTTGTTATTTCCGAAGAAATAAAATAATATTTAATGTAGTCTCAGGCAGACTCGAACTGCCGACCTCTACATTATCAGTGTAGCGCTCTAACCAGCTGAGCTATGAGACTGTAATAGCCTTTAGTTTTCAGTATCCTGTAATCAGTTTTGATATACTGATACGAATTCTTATAGACTGTATTATAATTAAAATTGACAACTAAACTGCAAACAACACCCTCGGTGTAACTGAACTTATAAGCTCAACGTCGTATCTTTCTCTAGAAAGGAGGTGTTCCAGCCGCACCTTCCGGTACGGCTACCTTGTTACGACTTAGCCCTAGTTACCAGTTTTACCCTAGGCAGCTCCTTGCGGTGACCGACTTCAGGTACCCCCAGCTTCCATGGCTTGACGGGCGGTGTGTACAAGGCCCGGGAACGTATTCACCGGATCATGGCTGATATCCGATTACTAGCGATTCCAGCTTCACGGAGTCGAGTTGCAGACTCCGATCCGAACTGAGATAGGGTTTATAGATTCGCTCCTGGTCGCCCAGTGGCTGCTCTCTGTCCCTACCATTGTAGCACGTGTGTGGCCCAGGACGTAAGGGCCGTGATGATTTGACGTCATCCCCACCTTCCTCACAGTTTGCACTGGCAGTCTTGTTAGAGTTCCCGACATGACTCGCTGGCAACTAACAACAGGGGTTGCGCTCGTTATAGGACTTAACCTGACACCTCACGGCACGAGCTGACGACAACCATGCAGCACCTTGTAATCTGTCCGAAGAAAAGAGTATTTCTACTCCTGTCAGACTACATTTAAGCCCTGGTAAGGTTCCTCGCGTATCATCGAATTAAACCACATGCTCCACCGCTTGTGCGGGCCCCCGTCAATTCCTTTGAGTTTCATTCTTGCGAACGTACTCCCCAGGTGGGATACTTATCACTTTCGCTTAGCCACTCAATCCGAAGATCGAACAGCTAGTATCCATCGTTTACGGCGTGGACTACCAGGGTATCTAATCCTGTTCGCTCCCCACGCTTTCGTCCCTCAGCGTCAATACGTTGTTAGTGATCTGCCTTCGCAATCGGTATTCTAAGTAATATCTATGCATTTCACCGCTACACTACTTATTCTAACCACTTCACAACGATTCAAGACAACCAGTTTCAATGGCAATTCTACAGTTGAGCTGCAGACTTTCACCACTGACTTAGCTGCCCGCCTACGGACCCTTTAAACCCAATGATTCCGGATAACGCTCGGACCCTCCGTATTACCGCGGCTGCTGGCACGGAGTTAGCCGGTCCTTATTCTTACAGTACCGTCAAGCTGCTACACGTAGCAGTGTTTCTTCCTGTATAAAAGCAGTTTACAACCCATAGGGCCGTCATCCTGCACGCGGCATGGCTGGATCAGAGTCTCCTCCATTGTCCAATATTCCTCACTGCTGCCTCCCGTAGGAGTCTGGTCCGTGTCTCAGTACCAGTGTGGGGGATCCCCCTCTCAGGGCCCCTACCTATCGTAGTCTTGGTAAGCCGTTACCTCACCAACAAACTAATAGGACGCATACTCATCTTGTACCGTAACCTTTAAAATTCCTGTGATGCCACAAAAACTTACTATGGGGTATTAATCTTCGTTTCCAAAGGCTATCCCCCAGTACAAGGTAGATTGTATACGCGTTACGCACCCGTGCGCCGGTCGTCAGCAAGTAGCAAGCTACCTCTGTTACCCCTCGACTTGCATGTGTTAAGCCTGCCGCTAGCGTTCATCCTGAGCCAGGATCAAACTCTTCATCGTTAAATCTTAAATATATTTATACAACTTATCGAGCTCTCTCAAATTAATTCTCAGGTGTTATTCTTAGTTTAGTTATTCAATACAGTTACTGCAAGTTTCCAAGTAGTAACCATACGCTGTCAATTTCAATATGTCAATGAACTCCCCAATAAAGGGATTAAAATCTTTATACCTATATTATAGGTTAAAATCTCTTTGTAGATGCGAAGGAGTCGAACCCTCTTCTGTATTCCAAATCACCTTTTTTAATGAACTAATTCTCTAAGCGGCTGCAAATATAATACTGTTTTGCAAACTAACAACCCCTTTGTGAAAATATTTCAATTAATTTTAAAAGAACTTTTTTGCTTCGTTTACAACAAACTACGTTGCTTTCCTAAGCGGCTGCCATACTACTGTTTACTAAACTAACTACTTCTTTTTAAAAATAATTTCAATAAATTTTAAAGAACTTTTTTGCATGTTTTTAACAACCTTCGTTGCTTTACTAAGCGGCTGCAAATATACTACCTTCCTAATCTTATGACCAAACTATTAATGAAGTTTTTTTCATAACAACATATATTTATTTATAACTTCCTGCATCCCTTCAAATTACAAAATAATTATTTATGGGTTAGCGATTGATGAGGCATCCTTTTTTGCCGTTTTCGCAAAAAATACAGCAGAAAGCGCGGTCACTGTACCTTAAATAGCATAATAGAACACCGAAACCCTTAAAAAATCAGGGAACATCAACACCTTTCAAATAAACGACTGAATCTTATTGAAATTAAAATTCGTTCTACACTCATCTTTTCTAGGGAATGATGATGATGGCTCAACACAAAAAGTTTTGGAGCACCTAAAAAGGATAGAACTTTGCTTTTAAAAAATTGATGTCCTCGGACGCTCTATCTGCTGGAGCTAATTTATTACTCCCCGAAGTAATCGTGCACCATATTGATTTAATCAAGCACGAGGTTTAAGGCGAAAAGTTCCATTTCTATTTTACAGAATTGAACAATATCCCTGGAGGGTTTGCTAAGGCGAAACTGCATTCTAATGGTTCTCTTCCGCAGGCAACAGTTCAAGATTTTCCAATACGAGGCAAGAACGTATATCTACATATAACCAGACGCATCGGCTTAACGAAGATACCGGTAGGGTAGGATTGGGATTTAGTTGCAAAAGGAACTAGAATTGCTAGTGAGTTTGCCAATTTTTAAAAAGAGATCCCTCAGTAATAATGCTTCAAGCACAACACTTGTATCTGATTTTTAAGGCGTTAACCCTAGAAGTCTAAAAAAACAATACAAAGATCATCTAAACCACTTTAAAGCTTGGGATCAAAAGAAACACCCAACAGATTGGTTATTATTTGTAAAGAATATAGGATAGAACTTATCCCTTTACGAGACCTCATTATCTAATGGTGAATTATACACCATTATAACCAATAAACAAGCTAAAGGAACGAAAGGAGCTATAGTAACCACGGTCAAAGAAACCAAAGCTGAAGTGGTTATAAAAACACTTCATAAGATTCCTTTAAAACAGTGAGAAAAAGT